>NZ_JBAHUQ010000007.1 GCF_036689865.1 Magnetococcus sp. PR-3 | reverse complement strand
AAACCCGCACTCTGATCAAATTTTAGATTAAACAGAAAGAGCGCACTCTCCCCCTCTGCTCGGGCCAACACAGTTTCACCGGTCTTGCCCAAACCAATATTATCTCGCGCAACCTGTTCAAAACGGCTGGCATCCAGCCGTAGCGCGATCACCCCTTCCACCCCCCCCTCTTCCAAAATAGGATGTACCAAAAAAAGACTTGGCAGACCGTCGATGGGAAAAATAGCCAGCTGTGAAAAGACCGGTTGGGTTGTCTTCATCGCCTGTCTAACCGCTACCGCCAAATGACTGCTGTTTAGTTGGGAGCGGAATAGATGAAAACGTTGAATCTCCCCCCCTAAATTTTGCATCACCGCCCGGCCATCCGGTGCAATTAAGAGCAGATCTTTATAGTTACCCTGCTGCATGTATTGAATCAGGTGAGGATCGACATGTTGACTGAGAATAGAGAGCCGTAACAGAGCACCCCCTTTGTTGCGTACCATATGAGAGAGCAGTGATCGTAAATCAGGCTCAGAAGCGACCAGCTTAAGATCCTTCAACCGCTCTTCAACATGGGAGTCTATTTGAACGACTTTTTTATCGGCAATATGGGACAGGTCTTGTAAGACAGCACGGGTCACACTCTGTTCAAAACTACTAAGCAGCCCATAGCCCACCGCTACCAATGGAGCCACCGCCACCAATAAGAAGAGAACAAACAACCGCGTACGTATGGAAAGACCTGGCATAACATGGATACCTAACAAGAAAACAGCGATGAACAACCAACAAGAAGTAAAAAAGCGTACCAGCCTTTTATGCTTTTTTCTGTGTCACCCTAGCATGGGTAATGTCACAAGGGAATTGCTTAACAGACCGGTATTATGCTGCCTCTTGGAATGAGACAGAGATAGGAAGTTCCATAATCCTTGATACTTACAACACTTTTCCAGCAACATGCAAACCGAGTGAATGGCCATGGTTACGTAACCAAAGACGGTGTTCTAAGAAGTGAGGATCCATCTGCTCAACCAGCGCCCAAAATTGAGGTCCATGGTTCCGGTGACGTAGATGGGCCAGTTCATGGATCACCACATAGCGTACGACCTGGGCTGGAGCATGTACCAAATGGCGATTAAAATTCAGGGTATTGCGTACACCACAGCTACCCCACCGACTACGCATGGCACGAATACGTAATCCATTGTGCTGTAGGTGATAGCGTTCACCATACTGGTTAACCCACGGTTCCAACTGGGTACGCAAAGTCTGCGTAAAAAAACGTTTTAGTGCTGTCTCCATCGCCTTTTGGGCCACCAGATCTGAACAGTCCGGAGGAAAGAGCACCTGCAAGGTTGCCCCCTCTTTTTGTACGTCCGCCACCACTTTTTCACCGCATGCCAAACGAAGGGTATATTTTTCACCCCACAACATAACGGGCATACCGGTGGTTAACGCATCCCACTGGGGTGGTGCTTTTTCTTGTGCGGTGGACCAATGGCGACCAATCCATGCCTCTTTTTGTGCCACAAAATCCTGAGCATGCTTTAGGGATACACCACGGGGCATGGTCACCTTAACCGCCTCCTGCCCGATGGTAATCCGTAAGCGACGGGCACGTTTAGAACGGCGAAAAAGGACCGGGACCTGCCATGTTTGCCACTGTAGATGTTGTTCGTGTTCCAACACGGATCTGCCTACCTTTACCTTAACTTCCATGGAACACCTATCCTGCGCCAGTAGAATAGAGCTTGGCAACACCCTCAGAATAGTGAGACAAAAAAAAGCCGGATGTCATGACATCCGGCTTGCACAAATATGGTTCGTTTTTCCCGAACCATGTGGATGATGGAAGGGAGAGCCATCATCCACATTGGACGCGAAATATGCGTCGGGAGGCATTACCCACCCCCACCACACCCCTCAAAGGTGCAGGTTCCGTCACGGTGGCAGCCGTCACGGGAGCGGGGTATTCCCCCACCCAATCTCTGCTCTGCCGAATCGCCTCTACCCTTTGGGTAACAAGCCCTGACAGAAGGTTGTTTCAATCATCACTTTCCATTTATGTGACAGCTTCTTGGCCGTCACATCGATCCATGCACCCATAAAGTTAGCCGCGACCTTGCTTCGATACACACAGGTTTAAAGAGTTACACCAAAACATCCACCTGATCGTTATACCCAAGTGCCACATGATCTCATGTGGCAAAGCTCAAAGCGCTTAAACAGGTCGGCGCCATGCTTGGGACATTTGGCGACCTGGTGAAGCATGCCAAGGCTGGCCATCCAGACCAGAAACAAGCACAGGATCATAGGGACGGGGCAGCTCATTGTGCCCATCTAGCGTTACCAAGACATAATCACCCCATAACGCTACAGCACGTCCCTGCCGATGCTGATTATCTTTCAACCGAACACGCACTGTACTGATCTGTTGGTAAGTTTGCATGGTTTGGCCTCTCTTATCAAGCAGCTTTCTGCGTTTGATGTCGATTTTCTGCGCTGGTGAATCTATATCTAGCGGTATTCAGCTATATTGGCAAGCTTTTTTAAGTGTTATACCTTTAAATCCATCTACAACACGCTCATAAAACCTTGACTTTAAGGGGCAAGACAGGTCAAAAATAGAGGTATAGCAGCTTTCTGCTATATTTATTGTTCTCTCTACAGGCGTGGAGCAACACCATGCAAGACTCTTTGGCACAACGTCTTCGGCACTGTGCACAAAAAGTAGGAAGTGGCGATGCCTTGGCCAGGCTTAGCGATATTCCCAGGCGCACCATTGAGACCTATCTAACCGGGCAATCTGAACCCAAGACCTCTCGTTTGGTCGCCATTGCTCAAGCTGCTGAGGTTGATGCCGGTTGGTTGGCTTGTGGGCTGGGACACCCAGAGGGACAAAGCGCAACCAGTCACCACACGCTTCGTGAAGATGAATACACCTTAGTGCCTCGCTATGCGGTAGAGGCCAGTGCCGGACATGGTGGTAATATCGAACATGAACCCGTTATGGAAAAACTGGCGTTTAAAACAGACTGGATTATCGGAGAGATGGGGCTGGACAGTGAAAGGCTGGCACTGATCAATGTACATGGAGATAGCATGGAACCAACCTTACGGGGGGGGGATATGCTGTTACTTGATCTCCGCTGTAATGAGGTCAAAGATGATGCCATTTATGTGTTGAGGCTAGAAAACCTACTTATAGTCAAACGGGCTCAACGCATGCTGGATGGGACCATTCTGATCCGTAGTGACAATACCATCTACCGCGAACAGAGTGCCTCCCCCGAACAAGCACGGCAACTCTGTGTCATTGGCCGGGTGGTTTGGGTAGGACGACGGATTTAAGCGCAGCATAGGGTGTAACACCGGTTGATTCTCTCTTGCCCAAAACAGCTCAAGTCTTTCCTGCAGCATGGGATGAGTGTGTGCATAGCTGACCGAGAAGAGTAGCGCCATGTTATCTCGCAAAGTACTACGCGCATCTGTTGGCAAAGAGTGTCTGCCTACCAAGACCACACCAACTAATGGAACCTGACCAACGCCTGCACGTGATCCAAGGCACTTATTCTTTAATCTCCTCTACACGCTCATAACCATTGAATATAATGCTTATTACTCACCTAGCGCCCTGTTCGCGCTAACCCTTTCTTCTCACAACCCCTTTTATAATGACTTATTCAATGTTTGCTCGATGGTTTGTATCTCATGCACACCAACCTAATGTCATGACCTATAGAGCATTATCCTAATGGGATAGAATAGTGCCAAAGTATTCTTTATATAAGACTAACTTTAGTCTTATTCATATTCAAACACCCACCATTAAATTGACATGCTGTCTTAGGTTAAGGTATCTCTAGTAGGGGTGGAGTGTGACATCAAACCATATTCTCAAACGTTCTATCGTGTCGGTTATGGCTTGAATGGCCAATAATTTCGATCGGCCCCTGCCCTTATTGGGGTAACGATTTAGATTTATTAGTCACATAAGTACGAACCTATTCAGGCATAAAGAGCGCACGCTAATTCTATAACACCTTGTTCTCTTTAGACTTAAGCCGATACGATCCAAAACGGAGCCGAAGAGAGGCTATCCATGGCGTTACAAACACGGCATATTTCCGTGCAGGGTTATCCTTGGGGGTGGCTGCATCGGTATATGCTGCTACTGTTACTTGCCCTCTTGCTGTTCAGCACATCCACACTCCACGCCTCACCCCGCTACCGTGTTATTGTCATGCCCTCCATGTCTGTACCGACTATAACGGGGCAGACTGCGGCTTTTATTAAACATCTTGACCGTTTAGGTTTTAGAGATCAGCACAATCTTGACCTGCAAATTCTTCACCCCCAAGGGGACCGAAGCCGCGCACGTCAACTGCTAAGCCAGGCTGTGGCGAGCAAACGCCCAGATCTTGTTGTAACCAGTGCTACACTGGCCAGCCAAGAGGCCATGGATCTACTGGCTGAAGATCAGATCCCACTACTGTTTATGACGGTTGCAGATCCCGTTGGAGCCGGTTTGGTCCCCGCTTTGGGTCAGGTCAACAAGCGCCCCATCAGTGGCAGAGCGAATGCGGTTGACCGCAGCATTTTGCTGGATATGGTTAAACGGATACTCACAACCCCGACCAAACAACGGCCCATACGTATTGGTTTAATCCATACAGACTATCCTTCTGCGGTGGGGGATGCCCAACTTCTGGAACAGGTGATCGCCAGCGAGCCACTGATCACACTGGAACAGATAATCATCCCCTATCAACCCATTCCTAAACATCTTCCCATGCTGCAAGAGCACCTCATTCAGGCGATCCAGGCACTGGAAGATCGGGTGGATTATTGGTGGTCTGCCCACGGACCTTTGGCGGATAATGATCACTATCTTTCCCAATTTAAACAACACTCCAAACACCCTATGCTGTTTGGTATAGATCTAAAAAGTGTCAAACGGGGTGCGCTCATTCATATCTCACCAGACATGGATGCAGCGGGACAAGAGGTGGCACATTTGGCTTCGGCTATTTTGTTAGGGGCATCCCCAGGGGAAATTCCGGTCGCTGTACCCAAGCAGATAACCATGAGCATCAACTTGGCCACAGCCATCCGCATGAATCTGGTTATCCCTTCACAGATGATGGAACTGGCCAAAGGCAACCTCTACCATGAGGTATTGCCATGAATTTACGTACCAAATTTGCACTGGTTCTGCTGCCGCCCATTCTGGCAGCGCTGTTTGGCTTGGGTTGGTGGCACTATCTGACCACAGCGGCTGAGATTAAAAAGACCAATGAACTCTATTTGGAAACCCTTCTGGACGGTTTTATTGAGAGTGCTCTAGAACGGCGCTATACCATTTTGCAGGAGAACGGGCTTAATAAAATCTCCTCTTTTGTCCATCAGTATCGCCAAGAGGTTTTTAAAGAGGCCGAACGTATCGCCAAAAAACATGGGGTACACGTGCTGATTTATGATGCCAATGGCGACATTCAACATGCAACCAAGGGACATGCCGCACCACAGCATCCGCTTGGCTTACAAAAACTACTCAGGCAGCTCAACCAGACCGCACCCCATAAAGGGCTTGGCCATTTACAACGCCCAGATAGTGAGGGGGGTGGATTACTCTATCTACAGCGTCCTTTCCATCCCTGGAACTGGCGTATTCTACTCCACGTAGGTGATAATCGCTTGGTGCATGCCGTGACGGAAATCCGTCAAAACACCCTGCTGGTTGCTACCCTGTTAACCACCGCCATTTTGGCCCTGCTTTACATCATGTTACGGCGCTTAGTTATGCACCCCGTTGATCAACTGCGCGAGGCTGCACAGCGTATTGCTCAACATGAGCGCATGGTGCGCATCCCTTTGCATGGTGAAGATGAAATGGGGGTTCTGGCCCGAGCCATTGAGTCTATGTCTCATGCCATTGATGACTATCAAGAGCATCTACAGACCCAACGCAATCGTTTTCAAACACTGCTGGCTGCCAATCCTGACCTGATCAGTCTCAAAAACCGTGTGGGTATTTATCAAGTGGTCAATCCTGCCTTTTGTGCCTTTGTAGGCCGGGATAAAGAGGCCATTATTGGACAGGATGATGCCCGCCTTTTTCCAATTAAACAGGCACTACGCATTAATCAGGAAGATCAACAAGTTCTGGAAAGCGGCCAACCTTCCGAACGGGAAGAAGAGGCCATTGATCAAGACAACAACCCGCTGTGGCTCCATGTGGTACGAACCCCTATTACCGATGATCGAGGCCAGATCACGGGTATTTTGACCACCATTCGCAACATCTCTGCCCGTAAAATTGCGGAAGAAGCCCTACGTATTGCCCATGAAGGATTGGAACAAGAGGTTACCCAGCGCACAGAAGCCCTGACAGAAAGCGAAACCCGTTTGCGGATCATTACAGAGAGCCTGCCTGCGGTTGTGTGGATGAGCGACCCTAAGTTAACCCGCATGCACTTTGTCAGTCCGGCGTATGAACGGATTTGGGGCAAACCACGGGAGAACCTCTTCCAAAACCCACAATCGTTACTGGAGAGCATACACCCCAGTGACCGCAATTTTGTCATTAAACGCATCGCCAATAGTGAGGGTCAACCCTGGGAAGCTGAATACCGAATTTTACATCCTGATGGCTCTGTACGGTGGATCCGTGATCAGGGTGCCGCCTTCCGTGGACAAGATCATGAGGTCCAGTATCTTATTGGCTGCTCGTTTGATGTGACAGCCCTTAAAGAGACCCAACGGGAGCTCTCTTCAGCCAAGCAGGATGCTGAAGCGGCCAGCCATGCCAAGAGTGCTTTTTTGGCCACCATGAGCCATGAAATCCGCACCCCCCTCAACGGCATTACCGGCATGTTGGAACGCTTACGACGCAGTGCTTTGAATGAAGATCAAAACCGGCAAGTAGAGACCATATCCAAATGCAGCATTGTCTTAATGGATATTCTCAACGATGTCCTGGACCTCTCTAAAATTGAAGCGGGGCAACTGGTCCTGGAACGGGAACCCTACAGCCCCATACAAATTTTACAAAATTTGGTCGAAGTTATGCGGCCCCAGGCTCAAAACAAAGGGCTGACCTTAGAGCTGGAGATTGATAAACAACTACCGGAAACCATGTTAGGGGACGCCACCCGCTTGCGTCAGGTTTCACTCAACCTTATTGGCAATGCCATTAAGTTTACCCACCAAGGTTGGGTACGGGTGCATTTACGCCAACATGAAAAAGTGGAAGATACCGTTTGGGTTGAGCTCTCTGTCGAAGATCAGGGGATCGGGATTGCACACGCCAAATTGGCCAAACTGTTTGATCCTTTTACCCAAGCAGACAGCAGTATCACCCGCAACTATGGGGGCACTGGGTTGGGGCTGGCCATTAGTAAACGGTTGGTTGAAGCGATGGCAGGTGCCATTATTGTAGAGAGCCAAGAGGGCAAGGGAACCCACTTCCGTGTCACCCTACCCCTACAGATCTCAGATCAACCCATCACCCCCTTCACCCAAAATGATGAGACCCTTACCCTAAAACCTATTTCACTGCTGCTGGTGGAAGATGAGATGGTCAACCAGCAGGTCGCTACGGCGCTGCTGCAGGATGAAGGACACCAGGTGGATGTCGCCAAAAACGGTGAAGAGGCGGTCAAACTCTGTCAGGAAAAACGCTACCAAGTGATCCTTATGGATCTGCGTATGCCTAAAATGGATGGGTTAACGGCGACTGAACTGATCCGACAGGAGGGGCAGAACCAAGAAACCCCCATTGTCGCACTGACAGCGGATGTTTTAAAAAGCACACTGGATCGCTGCCTGGAAGTCGGCATGCAACAGGTTTTAACCAAGCCAATACGGTTGGTGCACCTGAACCATGCCCTGGCTCAGCTTGGTCTTCCTTTAGGCCCCCCCCGAAAATCCAATATTCGGCCTGTTGAAGCACCCCTTCCAGCTTCCGTACCCGCCACCACGCCATCACAGGATGATCCAGGGCTTAAGGTAGAGCGGCTACGTTATCTGGTCAAAAGCCTGGATGCTGATCATCTTCAAAAAATTGTTGTTGCGTTTAAAGCCACGGCGGATAGCTGCCTAAGTGGCATGCAACATGCGCTGGAACAAGGTGATGAAGGGGCACTCAAACATACCGCCCATAAACTGGCAGGCAGTGCCTCTACCTTAGGGCTGGAACGGGTGATGGAACAGGCACGTGCTTTAGAAAAAAGCACCGACTCTGCCAGTTTTGCTGCGCAAATCACCCAAATACAGAAAGATGTAGATGCAGGCTTTCAGGCCATTGCCGAAGAAACCGGCCTTACCCTACAAACGACAACCAACGAGACGGTGTAACCCACACCACGATAGAAGGGGTCATACACCCATTCTGCATTTTATTCTCAATCCTGTTCCACCCAACGCCAGGCGAACACCCAACCCAGTTAGAGCGTTTGTGTTGGCTTGCCATGGGGTGGATGTCACGGACAAACCTTGCCAAGGCGGGTTTCTTACCCCTGTTGACATCCCTTAGGCATCCCCCTGTCACCTGACCACAAAAAACGCATCATGGGTCCATTGTAATCTTCTATATCCCCCCCTTTTTTAGTAAAGTGGATAAAGGTGCCAATTTGACAGGCCCCAAGTGAAAACATCGCATGTTGACGCGATATTACACCGCTTTTTGGCCGTTTTTTGGTAACCCAGACCTCTGTCTATACCCTACTGAGCATTGGATGGTGATTATGAGCACTGAGAACCCCGATTATGTAATTGTGGATGGAAAAAAAGTAGCGGTTGAAGAGCTGCTTCGTGATAACCGTCGTCTCAGTGATGAAAATGGCCGTTTACGTCAAAGCTTTAGTGAGTATAAGCGTAAAGCCGGTAAAGCTTTGACCCGCCGCAAGCAGGAGCGCAGCCTTAAACCTTATCAGTCTGAGCTGATTAAGCTGCAAAAACACCTGGAACAGGAAAAAATGAAGATGGTCGTCCTGTTCGAAGGGCGGGATGCGGCTGGTAAAGGTGGAACCATCCGCCGGTGTACCCGCTATATGAACGAAAAACACTATCGGGTTGTGGCGCTGGGCAAACCTACTGAGGAACAAAAGACACAGTGGTATTTCCAACGGTATGTCGAGCAGCTGCCCACTGGTGGTGAGCTGGTCATGTTTGACCGCAGCTGGTACAACCGGGCCGTGGTTGAACCCATTTTTGGTTTCTGCACAGAGGAGCAGTACCATCACTTTATGGATGGTGTGACCTCTTTTGAAAAAGATCTGGTCAACGGTAATACCATTTTGGTCAAGCTCTACTTCAGTGTGACCAAAGATGAGCAGGCCAACCGGTTTGCGCGTCGTAAAACCGATCAACTCCGTCAGTGGAAGCTCTCCGAGATCGACATGCAGGCCCAAGAGCGCTGGTACGACTTCACATTGATGAAATACCGCATGCTTAAGGGCACCCACACCCCTTGGGCCCCTTGGACCATTATTCGGTCAGACGATAAATATCTGGCCCGTTTGAACGCCATGTTGGCCATTTTGAACTCGGTACCTTATGAGGGTCGTAACCCTGAGCTTGACTACGTTCCCCATCCGGATGTTGTTGTCTCAGGTGCCCGTGAGATTGAACTGATGGAGCGTGAACTGATCCGTGCAGGTATGTTTACCAACTAAACGGTGCAACAGCATACCAACCAAGCGCCCTTATACATGATAAGCTAGGGGCGTCGCGGTATGTCGCCGTACCACCGTTGCCATACAATGGGATGGGGATACCCCCATCCCATTGTTGTCTGGAAAACCAACATGGAACCACTTAACCTTGATCAATCCCTACGTATTTTATTGGTAGAGGATGACCCCATTAACAGTAAAGTGATGTGTGCATTATTGGAATCCACAGGTCATCGCATTACCCCTCAAGAAGATGGTGTCGGGGCCTTAACACAACTCTATTTGGGGACATGGGATCTGATTTTATTGGATCTTAGCCTGCCGGATCTGGATGGCTACACCATCAGTCGGCGTATTCGTGGTAATGCTGAACCCAGTCGGGCTCAACTACCCATTGTGGCCATTACAGCCAGTCAGGATGAAGATATTTTACCTCAGGTTCTGGCTGCAGGCATGAACGGACTGTTACGCAAACCCATTGATATGGAAGATTTCCGCCGGGTTTTACACAACCCCCACCCCATCACCCTTGAAAATCCACCCGCTAAGTCATCCTCACACCAAGCCAGTCGCCCTACCGATGGGGATACACACCCCATTTTAGATGCCACCCACTGGAACCGTATGGTCACCATGCTAGACCGTGCCACCTTGTTAGAGACCGTGGTGCTTTTTCAACAAAACGGCCCACATTATCTGCAACAAGCCCAGTCGTACGCCGACTCCGGTCAATGGATAGAGGTTGAGCTGGCTTTGCATAAATTAGCCGGTGCCTCTGCCAACATGGCCTTGGGCCGCTTGGGTGAACAAGCTCGCCTGTTAGAACACTACTGTATCAACCAGGCAGAGCCAGAGATTCATGATGATCTAAAAGCACTAAACCGTGTGATGCAACGATCCTTAAAAGCTCTGGAGCAGATGGCCAATATGGTCTAGGTATGTCCGATCCCCCCCCATCATTGGTGTGGGGATAAATGGGGTGTCTACCCATACAAGCCCAGAGCCCTCAACACACATAACACCCGTGAGGATGAGGCACTCATTTTATGATGCGTTCTTAAATGCTTGGTTAATTCATACCAAACCGTTACCCTTTTAAGGAATTGTATTGATCATGTACCGAGCTGACAACCAGGGAAACGAACCAGGATGATGAGACCCATTATCGCCTTGGCTTTTGCGGCCTTACTACTGGGCACACCTCCCCCAGCCGCCGCAGATAACAAAGAGCCACCCGCTTTTTGCGTACAAAATGCATTAGCGGCACGTATCCATGTTCAAGCACTGGACAGTACGGACTTTAAAGGAGATATCCCGGCAGGGAAAAAGCTCTGTTGTTCCAAAAAACAGTGCCGCAAATCAGCCACCCCACTCATTTTAATGTCTGGTTATATTCCAGTCTCCAATAGTGGCCAGGCGGGTTGGAAATCTGACTGTCGGGTGTTAGCTAAGCAAGGCGCGACGCTTCGTATTACCGGTATTTTGGAGAAAATTCTGTGTTCACCCTAATCCTCAGCGTAAGGCTGATGGGAGGGGTATCATGGAAGTGAAATCCCCCCTCAATTTTATGCCCAATGATCCAGATGCTGATCATCTCAAGCTGGCCCTCAATGGTCAGCCAGAGGCCTATGCTTTGGTGGTACGCCGGCTACAGGCACGGGTTTATCATTTTATCCTGCGGCACATCCATTCCACCGAAGATGCAGAAGATTTGACCCAGGAGACTTTTTTAGAGGCTTATAGAAATCTTGCGCGTTTTCAAGGACATTCCTTGTTTTCTACCTGGGTTTTAGGTATTGCCCATAATATGGCGCGCAACTTTAGGGGCCGTGCACCCCACTACAAATATGATATCACCGACGATTCCATACTGGACCGGACATCAGACCAACGTCCCAACCCACAGGATTATGCCGGTGAGGCAGAGCGGATGAAGGCCCTAAAACAGGCCATGAATGCTCTGCCCAATGAACAGCGTGAAGCGTTAACATTGATCTCTTTGGAAGAGCTGAGTTATGAGGAAGCTGCGACGGTAGCAGGCATTACCCTCTCAGCCCTGAAGACCCGCGTCTTTAGAGCTCGGCGTCATCTACGGGATCTTTTAAAACACGATGGGATGCTGGATCTGTTTGACCATAAAGAGCGCAGCTAATGTGCCAACAAACAGCTCATTTAAAGGGTACCCACCTTGTCTGCAATGGGGCTTGCAGAGGGTTGGGCCATAAGCAAAAAGCCAACAGGCTTCAGGGGTAGGCCATCATGCCGGATACCAAAGAACAAGATCTATTTAAAGAGCTAGAGACCGAAGAGCTGCTAAGCCGTGGTCTGGATGCTGATTTAGATCGCCAAGAGATGCGCAAGCTTTACCGTCTTGCCGCCCAAGATGCTGATATTCCTGCACGTATGGGCCATATGGTAGAGACTGAAGAGGCACTTAACCAGCTGGGCCGCGAATTGACCCATGCTGCGCCTAAGCTGGATATGGCTGACGCGATTGTCTCTACAATCACCCGTGAGCGTATAGAGAGTGGCGCGGCCGATAGCGGCCCCCACCCGGTGGTTCAGCTGTGGCATTGGATACGCCGTGCCCACCGTATGCACTTTCAGCCACTCTCATTTGGTTCGGGCTTAGTGGCCGCGGGTGTGGCCATCTTCCTGCTACAATCCCCCCCTGTGGTGGAGCGTATTCTACCCGGTGTAAACGCCCCGCGGCTGGAAGTCAGTGATATTGCCTTTAAGCAGCTGGAAGCTCAGGTAGATTGGACCAACCGCTTTATTCTTCTCCCTGGGCACACCACCCGTATGGCGTTGCGTGAACGCGCAACCCGCTCGGTGGTGGTTCAGCTGGAGTCCATGGAACCTGTACCGGTCAACCTAACCCATAACGCCCCAGGGCTTGGTGTGGATCTAAGCCGTGAGTTGGTGGTGGACGGCATACGCATGGTAACCCTACGCAACCCACGTGCAGGGGACGAAATGCAGATTGAAAATACCGGTAAAGTACCGGTAGTGGTCCATACAAGAAGCAGCGGTACCAATGCCGCAGTTATTGAAACAGCAGAACATAGCCATACACGCATGTAAGCTGTAAAACAGTCTGGACACTGTGTAAAAGGGAGTATCCATATACGTTGGGTGCTCCCTTTTTTGTAAGGGGTCAATGGCATTCCCCTCTTCAACAACAGAGCAAACCTATCCCCCCTCTACATATCCCCCCTCCCCATCCCTAAAGCGATGTGTCATCATAAACACAGTTTTTTTGCCACCACCGCAACCCCATGGAGCCCATGGACATAACCCCCCTTACTGACACCATGGCTTGCCCCTGGTGCGATACCCTACATCAGGTACCCCACCCATTACCTGAAGGACAGTTTCACTGTGTGCGCTGCCACAGCACCCTGTTCCATTACAAACAGGGTGGGGCTCGACGGGCGCTGGCTTGGTCGCTCTCTGGACTGATCTTACTTATCCCCGCCGTCATGCTACCATTTATGGCATTGGAAGCAGGTGGACAGTGGCAGGCTGGCTCTATATGGGATGGTGTTAGGGCGCTCTGGCACAACGATAGCCCGGTGGTGGCATTTCTGGTTCTACTTACCGGGGTTATTGCCCCGACGTTACATATTGCCGGTCTCGCTTTTGTGGCTTGGTTAATGCGTCGTCCAACCCCCCCACCCGCATGGGGTGCGCCACTCTATCGGCAGGTTGGGGTTATCCGACACTGGAGTATGTTAGAGGTCTATATGCTGGGTTTGATGGTCGCTGCAACCAAGCTGGGTGATCTGGCCTATGTCACCATGGAACCAGGACTATGGGCTTTTGTCGGTTTGGTCATTGCCACCAGCCGGGCTGGTGCCTCTTTGGAACCCGCACTGGCATGGCGACGTTGGCAGGTCAACCTATGAGCTACCATGGACAGAGCGCCCCCCGCGCTATTCATCGCCATCAACAAAGCTGTGAAGCGTGCGGTCTGGTCACAAGCTTGGACCACCACACCCCTTGCCCCCGCTGCAAAGGGGTTGTGCACACCCGTCGCCCCCATGCCCTTACCCGTACTTGGGCACTGCTGATCACAGCGACACTTCTCTACATTCCCTCCAACACCTTTCCCATTATGTCTGTGGTTAAGGTCGGAAAAAGTAGTACCGACACCATCATGAGCGGTGTTATTTCTCTATATAGTGCAGGCATGTGGCCCCTGGCACTGATTGTGCTGGTAGCCAGTGTGGTTATTCCCATGTTGAAACTTGGGGCCATGACCCTACTCTTAATCTCTGTACAACGGGGTAGCCGTGTTGCGCCCCGCACACGTTTAAAGCTCTATCGACTAACCGCTTGGATTGGTCGTTGGTCTATGGTGGATATTTTTGTCATCACCATTTTAACCGCACTGGTTGAGTTGGGGGCCATTGCCACCATTACCCCAGGACCGGGCGCTTTTTACTTTGGCGCGGTGGTTGTTTTTACCATGTTTGCGGCAGAATCGTTTGATCCCCGGCTGATCTGGGATGCCATGGAAACAGAACATCCTGAGCAGCCCCATCAGGGATCATCTCATCTCTGACCTGTTGGAAGAATGCAGCGGTACTTCAACCGCTTTAAAGTGGTGCGTACAATTAAAACCACGCAGTTTAAGGAGCCCCATCGGTGAATGCCGACACTGATCTACCCAGCCCAATCCCCCATCCCAAAAAGCGCCATAAACGGGGTGCCCGTTGGATTTGGCTCATTCCTATCCTGGCCACCGCCTATGTGGTATGGCTGGCGATGGATCATGTGCAATCCATGGGTCCAGAGATCACCATTACCTTTTCCCAGGCTGGGGGTATTGTTCCGGGCAAAACGCTGGTGAAGTACAAATCCGTGGATGTCGGCACGGTCACGCACATGCACCTAAGTGAAGATCTAAAGACCGTTGAAGTCACCGTCCGTATGGACCGGCTGATGGAACAACATTTGTCCGCCAATACCCGTTTTTGGGTGGTCCGTCCACAGCTCTCCATGCGTGAGATTAGTGGTCTGGAAACCATTGTCTCTGGGGTCTATATTGCCATGGACCCTGTCTCCACCGGGCAGTTTTTCGACAGCTTTCAAGGGTTGGAAAAAGCGCCTTTTTTACGGACAGATGAACAAGGAACCCGCTTTTTACTCAGCACAGAGAAGTTAGGATCTATGGGTAGCGGTGCCCCCATTCTCTACCGGGGTATTCAGGTGGGTAAGGTCCTGGGACATGATCTGGATACCGATCATGACCGCGTGCTGCTGCATGTATTTGTCAAATCACCCCATGATCAGAAGATTCGCAGCAACACCCGCTTTTGGAATGCCAGCGGCCTGGATCTGTCGATTAATGCCGATGGCTTTCAATTAAATACAGAGTCCATGGAAACCCTGATTTCCGGGGGCATTGCCTTTGACGCCCCAAGCTCTCTGGATACCCAAGCATCCCTAAAAAAAGGCCATATCTTCCCGCTCTACCCCAATAAAGAGTCGATTGAAGAGCGGATTTATGAAAAGAAAGTACGCTTTGTGCTGTTCTTTGATGAGTCTGTTCGTGGACTACAGGTTGGGGCCCCTGTTGAGGTACGTGGTTTAAAGGTGGGTAAAGTGCTGGATGTGCAGATGCGCTTTGATCCCGATATTGGCCACTATCCCATTGCCGTATTGGTTGAGATTGAGCCTGAGCGGGTGCTGGGGGGTAACACGCTACCCAAAGATGAGAAAGAGTGGTTGGATACCATGGTCAACCAGGGTCTGCGAGCGCGTCTTAAGACAGGGAGTTTAATCACCGGTCAGCTCTTAGTGGATCTGGATTGGTACCCCGGTGCCGCCATTAACCTGGCCGCCATTGAGTCCCCATATACCGAGATCCCCACCTTACCCACCGAGATTGCCGAGATGACCAATGCCATCAAGAATATCTTGGTTACGATGCAAAAGCTGCCTCTGGAAGATATTGGCAAAGAGCTGCACGGTACACTGTCTGGATTAAATAAACAGGTCAACAGCCGTGCGGTAGAAAAAGCCATTGCCTCGGTTTCTTCCACCATGGGTCATCTAGAGCAGCTTTCAGCCCAGGTAAGTCGGGAGGTGCCCACCGCAACTCAAGGCCTAAACAGCTCCCTTAAGACGTTGGAAGCCACCTTGGAGCAGGCCAAACGTACCATGTCCATTGTAGAATCGGTGGTCGCCCCAGATGCACCGCTCCATGATCAAACGGTGGAGACCTTAAAAGCATTGACCGATGCGGCAGATTCCTTAAGCAGCTTGGCCACAGCCTTGGAAAAAGATCCCCAATCGCTGTTGTTTGGCAAAAACAAATAACCCTCAAGGTAACAGGCTATGCGTTTCATTTTAGCTCTCGGCACCCTGCTCCTGGTTAGTGGCTGCACCACCATTGTGCCCCTACCATCATCGCAAACATCTGACCCTGGTTTGCCTCTCTTACAACCGTTGGTGACACCAGGTCAACCACCCGCTAGCGATGGTATGGTCGTAACCTTACGACCCATTGAAATTCCAGATTATCTTAACCGTGATGAGCAAGTGCGCCGTCTGGAACCAGGGCATACCATCACCTTGCAGGATAACCCCTCTTGGGGGGAGTCCTTATCACGGGGTATCAACCGGGTCATACAGGTTAATCTGGCCCATCTGCTCAAGAGTGCCCGAGTGGTACGGGATGACAGCTACCGCCACCACCCCCAGGGGGTTACCCTTAAAACAGAGCTGTTCCGCTTGGAGCCAGTCGGGGATAAGGTGGTTTTAGAAGCCCGTTGGCATATCTTTAAAAAACGCACCCAACCTCCACTGTTAAGCCGCTGGTACCGCCACAAGCAACCCATGGCAGGGCAATCTGCAACGGCGACGTTAAGTGCTGCTTTGGGGGCGATGAACCGGGCTCAGGCTGAGGATTTAAAAGAGATCACACAAAAATAGAGGCAAGCCCCCCGCACAGACAACGCATCACATGGGGGGGGCGTTCCATCGATCCGTTAAGGCAAGGACCTACAGCTCGTCCATATAGCCGTCTTGCAGGGCATCCTGATCCAATACCGTAATGATCTGCCCTTTTTCAGCAATCACCCCTTGATCTTTCAAACCCCGAAAGAGCCGAGATAGGGTTTCGGGTTGCATAGACAGACGTGAGGCCAAGACCTTACGGGGCATCTTAAGATTACAGGTTGTACCATCTCCACAGGCCACTTGCTGGGCTAAATAGGAGAGCAGGCGCTCTCTGGCCCGCTGTAAGGTTACCCGATCCACTTCCATAACCAGATGGTGTAAACGTTGGCTCATATCTTTGAGCAACCCCACACTGGCCTCTGGATATTTGGCCAACATGTTCATATAGGCCGATGCCGGCACCGCCACCAGGACCGTATCTTCCAACGCTTCTGCGGTCACCGGATAACGGTTACCCTGGGCAAACATGATCGCCTCACCAAAGGTTTGGCTCGGCATAATGACCTCAATCACCTTTTCAGCGCCATCCGGTGACAAGCGGTAGAGTTTAATCCCCCCACGCAGGACCAGAAAGAAGGCCTCATAAGGATCCCCCTGCTGAAATAGGATCTCACCACCCACCAGTTTACGACGGCTAACCTGGGCAGAAAGCGGTTTCCAAGCGCCTTCACTTAAAGAACCAAACAGGTGGCTCTCACGGGTCTGATCCAGATCCGGACCGTTTAACGGTGTGTGGTTCATAGTTAACTTCTTTATCGCTTAATGAGGGGTCGGTGCTGGGGTTTCCCCCTGCTGACGCTTGCGCTGTTCCAGACGCTGTAAAAGGGTAACCCTTTTGACTTTGGTCTGGGCATGACGCTCCTGTGTTGTTGGAGGCGGCGGCGGCTCTAGAGGTTCCAATAAGGGTGAAATAGCAATCGGCTCTGCCACCCCTTCGGGTAGAAACTTTTCTAGACCTGCTTGTTGCATCGCATGAAGATGGCGATACCCTACCTCTTTAGCCCCTTGAATATCCAGAGGTACTTTTTCCTGAACCTCAAAATCCGACCATACACTGTTCAACCGCCCCAGGGATAACCGTAAAAGGGCCAAAAAGACGGCCCGCATTTTAGCCTGCCCCCAAATATGCATACGCAGGGTGCCTTGGCTCCGGTCGACCTGTATTAAAGCACGGTTTCCGCCCCCTTCTGAGGCCAACAAAATACCATCACGCCAACAGGTGCGGCTGTGCAAAAAGGCGTAAAACCGAACCAGTAACCGCCCCATCAAAGCGGGGGGAAGATGGGTATAGTGGTAAGAAAAATCTAACGTCTCTCGGCTCATGCCCACCGTTGAACGGTTGATCGGCAATAGATCCGGAAACAAAAAACGCTCGACTTGGGGCTGCTTAGCCTGCTCTTCACCGGGCTCTTCTAGCAGAGGAAAACAGATCTGGAAACGACGTAACCAAGTGAGTACTGAAGCATGCATATCACGGCCATGCAGGCCAGGATCAAGAATTTGCCCCAGCTCTTGGCGCTCAAGAATACCGCCATTATCACGAATACGTTTGGAACCCAAAGGACGATACAGCGCCTGGGTTAACCAAACAGGATCGAGTAAATCATCCGTCGAACCCGCCAGTGGATGGTTACGGAAATAGACCGCACTACCCACCATATTCATCCGGTTGGCCAAATGCTCCTGCTGCTCAGGGTCATTAATGCCCCGTTCACGACAGAGCGCTTGGTAAAAACGGTAAGGGATATGGCTCTGGTTAATCTCTTCAACAATGGCTTTGGTATCCAGCCAGCTCCGCCAAAACATCTCCAGCGCAGGTTCAAAGTTCTCCAACAGCTTAGTAATGGCCTGCTGGACCGCTTCCATCCCCTCCCCTGTCATGGCAGAAGCCCGGCTTACGACGACTTTGATGTTGGGGTAGCGTTCACGAACTTCATTCCACTCCAACTCCAGCGGATAGCGATCTGCACGATGACAGATCAGTGCCACACTGGCCTGACGCCCAGCCAAGGAGCGGATAATCCGCATCCAGCGATCCAGCCGACGCTCAGGCTCAGGTTCACGGCCATCCATCACCAACAGGATCAACCCTTGGGGGGTTACAAAGTAAGGGTGTGCCGCAAAATAGTGCTCATCACCACTGAAGTCCCAGACATTCAAGCGTAGCCGACGTATGCCATCAGAAAAACGCCAGGTTCGCAAATTCACCCCTTCTGTAGGGTGCATATCCGCAATATAACGGCCATCCAACAGACGGCTCATCAGCGAGGACTTTCCACTACCCATCTCACCGAGCACCATCAATTTGGCTTCATCCAGGTGCCGCCGCTCACTAGAGAGGGCCTTGTGGTAGGCACCGATAATTTTGGCAGGCTCCTGCACCGCCTCCAAAATGGATTCTGGTACCGGCAGACTGTTGTGGCGTAGATCCAGCCAGGATAAATGACGCAAACCACCCAGCTCAGGTGGCAAATCCACAATACGGTTTCGGGAGAGATCCAACCGCTTTAACGCAGGCAGCTTGGCAAAGCTCTCCGGGAGTTCTTTAATCTGATTTCCCGGTGCCAAAAGGGTCTCTAAATGGCCCAATTGGTCCATATTCTCTGGGAGTGTGCTCAAACGGTTATCATGCAAAGCCAACTCTTGCAAATGGCTAAGCCCAGCCAGTTCAGGCGGGAGAGAGGCCAGATGATTGCCCCGTAACACCAAACGGCGTAAACCACTTAAACGACAGACAACCATCGGTAATGTGGAAAATCGGTTATTGCCCATGCGCAAAAATGCCAAACGCTGCAATTTAACCAGATTTTCAGGTAAATCCGTCAGTTGATTATCTCTTAGGTCCAGAAGTTGCAATCGATCTAAATGACCCAGTGCCACCGGCAGAGTCGTCAGACGATTGTCGGAGAGGTCCAAAGATTCCAAATTACTGCACAGCCCGATCTCGTCCGGTAGATCGGTGAGTTCAAGGCCAGAGAGGTCCAGGGCTTTAAGCCCTTGCTGGCGGGCTTGTGCCAATTTGGATAAAAGCGCTTCCCGGTTCATATGCCACTCGTAACTGGTATGGGTTGGGGGGTTCACCGCTTGGGTCTTAAGTTTGACAGGTCAGTATGTCTTAAACTGCCCTTTAAGGGGAGGAACAAACCGATGCTGATCACTTTCACAGATGTCTAATGGGACATTGGGCACTTATTTTTTGCCGTTAGCATATTGGCAGATGATGAAAAGTGGTAAAAATCGTATACTAAGGCGTTCTCGCCTAGTACTTTTTGGTTGTTCCGTGCCACACGCATAGAACTACGCTCAGCAAGGCGCTGATATCCTGTTAAGATAACAGGCTTTATTTAGTATCTGAGCCCATTTTAAAACAATGGTAGAAACCCATGAAGTTTGACCCTATCCAACCTCGATTCAGACGCCTGGGAAGCCTCCTGGCTTTGGCGGCCTGTATGTCCTGGATACCTACCGTGCAGGCTGCACCCGCACAGCTCTGGTCGGTTGCCCATGAAAAGGTCGTGATTTATAACGCACCTGAGGGTAGCGGACAACGTCAATTTGCTTGGTTTTCTGGCCGGTTTGTCGAGGTTCTGGAAGAGCAAGGGGATTGGGTTAAAGTACGGGCCGAATGGGGTCGCCGTGAGGATGCTGGTTGGACCCTAAAAAGCGGCCTTGAGCGTTTAGAGGTTGAGGTTCCCAAACTGTTTGACCGTACGGTCCAGGTTAATGTGCTGGGAGCTAAAGTACGTAAAGAGCCACTACCAGGTTCTCCTGTACTCATGCAGGTGTTCCGTAAACGCCATTTAGTGGTCTTTGAAGAGAACCATGACAACTGGATGCGCGTTGCCCGTGCCGATGGCCAAGGGCCACAAGGTTGGATCCATGGGGATCTTGTTGAAGCGGTTACCACCGTAAGCACGACAGATATCAAATCTACCTCTTCTGTTGAACAACCCGCTCAAATTGAGAAGGCTGTACTCCAACAACTGGCTGAACAGTCCCCCTCTCATCCCCCAGTCAAAATTTTAGTGGCTGAAGGTGAGATAACGGCACCAGAAGCGACACTGTGGGTGGTGAATGCAGCTTCGGTGTACCTCCGTCAAGGCGCAGGCACAACGTTTGAACGTTCAGGCCGAGTACGTCAAGGTGATGTGCTCGTTGCATCCAAACAACAGGGCAAATGGCTCCATATCACTATGGAACGCGACCCACGTATAGAGGGCTGGATCTATGCGCCCCTACTACGTAAAGGTGCAGCTGAGGTTGCTCAAGGTCGCCTTGCCATACCCCGTGAAGACCAAATAAATCTCCGTGCAGAACCCAGCATCCACAGCAAAAAACTTCTTCGTCTCTATATTAATCAACACATCCACCTGCTTTCCGAGCCAGACAGTGGCTGGGTCCAGGCCCAACGTACAGATGGTGTAGGGGGTCCTGGCTGGCTCCATACGGATTTGATTGAAGAACGCCCCGACCAAACAGAGGCCGCCCGTAAAGCAGAAGAAAAGCGTGTAACTGAAGCAGCCAAAAAGGCTGAAGAGGCGCAGCTCGCTGAGGAAGCTCGACTGGCTGAAGAAAAACACTTAGCCGAGGAAGCTGAAAAAGCTGAAGAGGCACGGCTCGCTGAGGAAGCTGAAAAGGCTGAACAAGCCCGCATGGCTGAGGAAAAACGTCTTGCTGAGGAAGCTCGACTGGCTGAAGAAAAACGCTTAGCCGAGGAAGCTGAAAAGGCTGAACAAGCCCGCATGGCTGAGGAAAAACGTCTTGCTGAAGAGGCGCGGCTCGCTGAGGAAGCTCGACTGGCTGAAGAACAACGCTTAGCCGAGGAAGCTGAAAAAGCCCGTATGGCGGAAGAAGCGCGTAAAATTGAGCAAGCCAAACAAGCCGAAGAGGCGCGTAAAGCCGAAGCCCTCCAAGCCGAAGCCGACGTTCGAAAGAACCAAGCCATACAGGCTAAACATGCCCGCCAACTTAAGCAGGCACAAATCTATACTGCAGAAGGCGATATTCTTAAACCAGAGATCACCTCTTGGGTTGTGCAGACTGAAGCCGCTTATTTACGGGCAGGTTCAGGAACCCGTTTTGAACGCGCTGGCCGGGTCAGGCAAGGGGATGTTTTGATTGCATCCGCTCAACAGGGGCACTGGCTAGAAATCACACTAGAGCAAGATCCTCGTGTTGCAGGCTGGATTTATAGACCGCTGCTACGTCAAGGTCCAGGGGAGATTGCGGAAGGTCGCCCAGCTGAATCTTTGGCGAATCAACTGAACCTACGCAGTGAGCCAAGCATCAACAGCCAAAAACAGTTACGCCTTTATCGTCATCAACCCATTACCTTGCTATCAGAACCCGATAGCGGCTGGGTTCAAGCCCAGCGGGCCGATGGTATCGGTGGTGTTGGTTGGCTGCATACCAAACTACTCAAGCTACTTCCCACAAAAGCTGAAGAAAAACGCCTTGCCGAAGAGGCTCGCATCGCGGAGGAAGCTCGACTGGCTGAAGAGGCCCGCATCGCTGAGGAAGCGCGACTGGCTGAAGAAGCCCGCATCGCTGAGGAAGCTCGACTGGCTGAAGAGGCTCGTAT